>NZ_JBNBPI010000002.1:0-20982 GCF_050106155.1 Streptomyces nidicola | reverse complement strand
CGTCGGCAGCCTCTCGTCTTCCGTGAAGGGCGCCGTCCTGAGCAGGGTCCGCGGCGACGTGTTTCTGTCCTTCGACGACCTCAACCGTGAAGTCGGCGTGTCCCGGGTGAGGTTGGCGCCCGGCAGGCAGCCCAACACGGTGCAGGCCAAGGGGGGCCTCCCGATGGCCGGCAAGAAGGCCGAGATCCGTGGCCGCGCACACCTGGAGCGGACCGGCGGCCGGGGTCTGGCGCTGTCCGTGGAAGACACCAGGATCGTGATCCCGGGTCTGCTCACCTACACCCCCGGCAAGGGCGGCGGCCTCCAACTGACCGCACCCACCATCAACAAGATGGACGAACGCGAAACCGAACAGGCCACGGGCCGACCGCTCGTGCCGGGCCGACTCATGAAGGGCGGCGCCCTGGACGCGCTGGCCGATCACCCCGCGCTGCTCGAGCCCGCCGGCATCGACCCGTCGCTGATCGAGGGCCTGCGGAAGCTGCGGGAGCCGAAGGTCGCCCAGAAGATGGAGTTCTCGGCACAGCTCCCCAAGAACATGCCCGGCGACCTGCGCCTGCAGGACATCACGGTCACGACCGAGGGTATCCGCGCCCAACTCTCGGGCAGGGACGTGCGGTTGGGTACGTGATGCGTACGGTCGTCGGGCGGTCTGTGGCTGCGACCCGGTCATGCTCGCGTAGGGGCCGCGATGGGACAGCGGGGGCCGGGCGTGCAGTGCGGCCCCGGCATCGTCCACCGTGCCGACGGTGATGAGGTGGTCCCGCCCGGCGGGAGCGTGGGCTTTCGGTGTCCGGTTGGGTCGGTTGTTTCGCAGCGTCAGGGGGGGGCGGGCCTGGGGTGTGTCTCGGCTGCCTGCGCCGCCGGCGTCCTCGGCGGCGCTCAACTCGGCAGCAAGTGCGGCGGCCTGCCCGGTCTGTGGGCCATGGGGCGGGGGCTCGGGCCCCGCTGGAGTGTGGAGCGTGGTGAGGAGGGTTGGAGAGTGGATGTCGGAAGCACGGCTGCGTTACCCCGACGGGTTTGCGTGGTCTCGGATGGTGGAGCCGCGGTGGCGGAACCTGTTCGTGGTCCCGGTCTGTAGCACGGAGGTTGCCGGGGGAACGCTGGCGGTGTGACACGATCCGGCCTCCGTGCGGCAGCGGCAGCGCAGCGGGCGCCCGGCGAGCGCTCGCGGCCAGGGCTGCTGACCGGGGGGGATTCCTGGAGTCAGGACTGTCTGGGCTCGGGAACGCCCGCCACGCCTCGCGGGCGGCCGACGGGCATTCCCGACCGGCTGTTGAGCCCTGAGGGTGGGGGACCTGGACCGGTGTCCGCGGAGGCGAGGCCTGGCTGATCCGTGAGCTGCTCCGTATGGCGGGTGTGGGGGAGGTGTGGGCTGGGGCGGCGGCGTTGGTCCAGGTGGCGGTCGCCAGGGGGGTGTTGGCCGGCTGCCGTTTGTCGGGCGAGGGTGGTGAGCGGCTCGGGTTGTGGCAGTGGGTCCGTCGTTGCGGGGGGCTGTTGCGGGTCGGGGGTGTCCTCGTTCGGTTGTATCTGTGACACGCCCGGGGGTCCTAGGAAGGTGTGAGGTCGGGGGTTGTTTGTTGGGCTGTTTGGATGCAGCTGTACGTGTTATTCCGATTGCGTACGGTATGCACCTCTCGCAGGGTTGCGGTGAGTACTACTCGTCAACCGCGAAAAGGTAGATCATGCGTATTTCCCGGAAAGCCGGTCTGGTTGCTTCCACTGCGCTGTGCGGTGCCCTCGCCTTCGGTGTGGCCGGGCCGGCGTTCTCTGCTGTCACGGACTCGCCGGCCCGTAGTGCGTCCGCCGCTCCGGTGCCGGGCGCGGATGCGCTGGCCAAGCAGAATGCGGCACTGTCGGGTGCGGGCGCCGTCCTGCAGCCCGTGACCGGTCTCGTCGCGGGAGTACTCAAGGCCCCCGACGGCAAGCTGCCCAAGGACGAGGCCACCAAGCACGCGGCCGACGTCAAGAAGGCGCTGGACGGCCTCACGGCCGACGCGAAGGCCGCGTCCGGCAAGGCGGGTGTACCGGGCGCCCGCGCGCAGGCCCCCGGCGCCGACCTCGTCGTTAAGGCCGCGGCGGACCTGCAGACCAAGGTGGACGCCCTCGTGAAGGCCTCCGCCGCGGGCGACGCAAAGGCGACCGCCGCCGCCTTGCAGGCGACGCTGACCGGGACGGTCAACGTGGTGGTCGCGATCGTGCTCGGCGGCGACCTGCCGGCGCCCGACCTGAAGGGCCTGCCGAAGCTGCCGACGCTGCCGGGTGTGTCCCCGGCCGAGACGCTGCCGTCGCTGTAGGCGTCTGAGGCAGTTCGAGGTAGGGGGAGGGGCCGGCCTGTTCGGGGCCGGCCCCTCCCTTTTTGCGCGTCACCCGAAACGGTCCGCTCATCGATACCCGAGAGAGCGCACCGGTATGGGCTGCCGGACCATGACGGTGATGGCACACGACTTCAAGCGGTTGTGGCCCAACTCCCCGCCCCCGGGCGGCTCGACGCCGCATGCCGTTTCTGCCCCAGGGCGACCACACGTTCCGCTGCAGCCGTACTTGGTGGCCACCTGGCAGCAGCTAAGGGCGGCATGCTGGCGTGCCTAGTTCCATGTCCGGCCGGGCTCGCCACCTACTGGTCGTCGCTGTCGTCCTGGTCCGTGAGGAATCCGCGCATCGGCGAGGGCGCCTCGGAAAGTACCTCACCCACGCTGAGCGGCAGGTCCACCGGGGCGGGCTCGGGTGCCGGGAGAATGGGCAGGCGCTTGACCAGCACTCCCTGGTCTGCGTGCACGTCGGTCTTGAGGTTGCCGTACCCGCGCAGGACCGCGGCGATGGCCTGATGCATGGTGCGGCGGCCGTCCCGGTGCAGGAGGGCCGCCGGCCCCTCGACGATGGCCTCACGCTGCTCGGTGGCTGCCGTCTCGCGCAGGGTGCGGGAGGTGAACCACTCCACGAACACGGCGCCGTCCTCCGCGTCGGTGATGACGACGCCATGGGCGCGGTCGCGCTCGCTGGTATCCGATCCCGGCAGGCCGATGCTGGCCAGGGCGTGACGCCCGGACCGTTTACTCACTGCCCGACGGAGCTCAGTTCCAGATGACCGCCACCCCGTCGCCCAGCGACCCCGGCCTGCTCTCCCGCCACGAACTCACCGTCGTCGCCGACTACTCCACCCTGCTGATCCAGGACGACGACGCCGACCTGGGCGAACCCGAACCCACCTGGTTCGACGCACTGGTGGAGAACTGGATCAACACGGCGCCCGGCGTCGTCGGAATCGGAGCCGCACGCCCCTTCGACGTTCCCGTCACTGTCGATGTGCGCCGCACACCCCCGGCCGACGACACGGAACTACAACAAGCCGACCACGTCACACAGGCCAGCCTCGCGCTCCCCTCAGGACGCCTGCTCATCTCCATGCAGGACACCCGCGACAAGATTCCCCGCATCCCCCTGGCCCCCGGAAACTACGCCGTGCGTATCTACTCCCATGGACTGGACACCGTCTCCGAAGACGGCCGGGAAGGCGAGGACCGCTACCACGTGGCGCTCTGGCCCACCGACGAGGACCACCCGGCCCAGGTCCTCAAGCGCTACCCCGAACCCCTTCCCGGCGGCTGGTTCGGATCACCGGGCGGGCCAAAGGGAAGACGCCCATGAACGGGCAGAGCACGGCCCTTCTCCCCGCTGATGGGTGGCGAAGCCGCGCTACTGCCCCAGAAGGCTGGTGTGCCGCCCGGTGGTGCCGTGCTGCGTGTGTGCCTGGCGGCCCCCCCCGGGGGCGTCCTGGCCTGCTGTGCCGCATCCGGTGGCTGTGTCGCATCCGGTGGCGGGGGCGGGTTGGGCCGGGACCGAAACGACGGTGCACCGCGTGCGGTTCGGTTCACGTCACACGGCAGCGGATGCCCGACTGCTCGAGGGCCGATCGGCGCGCTGGGCGGGCGGTCACGTACCGGCCCCGGCTCGGGGCGGGGGGGGGCTCTGGCTGTTCAGGGTTGGGGTTGGTCGAGGTATTGGTCGGCCCAGGCGCTGATGATGTGTGCGGCGCGCTGTGCCTGCCCGCGTGCGGTCAGGAGGTGGTCGGCGCCTTCGAGGGAGATGAAGCTGCGGGGGTGGCGGGCTTCCTGGAAGATTTCGGCGGCGTTGTCGATGTCGACGGTGGAGTCGGTGGGGGAGTGCGTGACCAGCAGGGGAAGGTTCAGTTCACCGATTCGGTCGCGCAGGTGGGCTTTGCGGACGTCTTCGACGAAGGCGCGTTTGAGGACGAGGGTGCGTCCGCCGACGAACCATTGGTGGGAGCCGTCGCTGAGGACGCGGTCGAGGACGGTGTCGTACTGCCGCTCGACGTGGCTGGGGTCGACGGGTGCGGCGATCGTGGCCAGGGCCCGCAGCCCGGGGATGTCGCGGGCGGCGGCGAGGGCGGCGGCGCCGCCCCAGGAGTGCCCCACCAGCAGATCCACGGGAGTCCCGCGTTCGGCCATGAAGGCCGCGGCGCGGATGGTGTCCTGGACTTTGACGGTGAAGGAGCCGTCGCCCCAGTCGCCGTCGGAGTCGCCGATGCCGAGGTTGTCGAAGCGGAGTGTGCCGATGCCCTCGCGGGCCAGTTGTTTGCTGACGCGGGAGGCGGCGGGGGAGTCCTTGCCGAGGGTGAAGCCGTGTGCGAAGAGTCCCCAGCCGCGGATCTCGCCCTCGGGCAGGTCGATCACTCCGGCGAGTTCGGGGCCGACGACGCTGGGGAATTTCACTTTTTCTTTCACTGTGGTGCTCACCTTGGCAGGAACCGGTCGGGGGCGGGTGGACGCGCGTGGCACCGGCCGGTGCCGCCGCGGGCCGGTGAGCAGCATGCCATGTACGGATCATCATGTTCGACGGGCCGGGGTCCGCTCGGAGCGGGCCCCGGCCGTCTCCGCCGGCGTGCACCGGCCGGCCCTGGGGCTTGGCTGGAGGCGGCCCCTGCTGTGTCTCGCTGTGTCTGCTCACGGATGGTGTGACGCGGGGGAGTGCGGGGGGCGCCGGTGGGGCAGCGGGCAGACCGGGGCCTGTCTCGTCGCACGTGCCCGGGCCTGGCCTTCCTCGTCAATGCCGGGGGCGGCGTCGAGGAGCGGAGCGGAAGGTTTTGCTGTCCGCGCCGGGCCGCGGCCCGGGCGGCGTGGGCCCCGGCGTGAACGTCATGTACGGCCGGGGCATGACGGACTCGCCCTCCATGCCCTACGACGGCTGGAAGATGTTCTACCGGCCCTGCCTGTGACACCCCGCTGCCAGCACCCCACCCCACCGTGCGTGCGGGCAGGGCCGTGACGGCGCCGGGCTCCGCGTGGTCGTGGTGCTATCGGGCGAGTGGTACGCCCCCGCCGAGCAGCGCGTCGACGATCGACGTCGCCGCTTCCAGGCCGGCCTGCTCTTTGGGCGTCAGTTCCTGGGGGTTGTCGTCGGCTGCCGCCATACCGGCGCCGCCGAGGACGGCGCAGGCCGCCAGCAGGGTGGACATGAACAGGGCGCGGATACGCATGGAGTTCTCCCGTCTCTGCTCGCCCCGTGTCTCCGGTCCGATGACGGGGGGAGGGGGCGGGGCGGGCACGTCGCCGATCTGTGGCTTTGGCACGGTCATTGAACCGGGGCGGCCCGGCGCGGTCGGTGACGACACGGCCGGGGCGCCGTCAGAACCCCACGGCCGGGGGCTGCGCGGCTTCCGGGTACGGGCCCGTGAGCGCAAGCCGCGAGCTCTCGGCCCCTCCACGCTCGCCCCGGGCGGAAGCTGAGCAGGCGTGGTCCGCAGCATGCGGATCGACGGCAGAGCGGACCAGGCTGACTTTTGCCCTCTCTGGCGCGGCCGACGGCATGGCGCGGCGGACCTTGGGGCAGGCTCGCGGGGAGGCCGGCGTCGAGTCGGAACGGCACGGTTCGGGCAGGGAGCCGTCCGGTGGATTGCCCGCCTGGGCCGGTGTGAGACCCGTTGTGAGACCCGTAACGAACTTCCATGATCAATTTCCGCCGTGCCCGGCCCGCCGCCTGGCGTCCCCCCCCGGACACGTCGACAGCCGGGGGCCCATTCGAGCGGAGCACGGCAGATGTACCCGTTCGCCCTGGGAGGCGTCCACTACGGCGGCGGGCCGGTCTCGGACCGGGTGGGGACACCGCTGCTCGTCCTGGTGGCCGGTGGCTTGCGTCCGGGTGCTCTGGCCGCGCAGGTGAGTCCCCTGGCATACGGGCGCGGGAGCGGGAGAATCCTCGGTGGCGCTGCTCCCTGACCGGCTGGAGATGCCGCTCCTGATCGTGTTCCTCGTCGCGACGGCCGTGGGGTGGATCGCGGGCATCCGCACCCTGGGCCGCGGTGCGGCGCGACCGGCGCCTCGGCCGCACCGGCACCCGCCTGAGCCGGTTCCTGCTCACCCGTACCGGCCTGGTGGCCGTCTTCGTCGTGCTGGCGCTGTGCGCGGCGCTCGTCCTCGCGGTCGGCGGCGACGACTGTCCCTCGACGGATTTCGCCGGGAAGTGCCGTATGCCCCGCCGCATGAACTGGTAGCCGCACCGGCTTGATCCGTGGGCGGGGGTACACGGGACGGTATCCAGGAGCCCACGGCGGAGGTCCAGGTGGCACAGGGCGGCCCGCAGAAGAAGAAACATCGCTGGTCACGGGCTTGCAGTGGCACCCGGGCGCAGGGGCGCGTTGCCGCTACGCCGGGGCGGCCGGCCCGTTGGCGGATCCGCTCGTCCTCCTCGGAAGGCGAGGCCCCGTCAGCGCCTTTCGGGCTTCCGTGCCAGGAGGCAGGCGTGCGGCCTGCTCACGCGTTTGGCGGGCTCCTGTTCCAGTCTCGCGGTGACGGCGAGTCCGGCCTGCTCGAGCAGGCCGGCCATGGTCTCCAGGGGCAGGAGGTAGGACGCGTAGGACACCGGGTGGCCGTAGCCGTGGGTCGGCCGCAGCCGTTCATCGCCGACGTAGTCTCCCCAGAGCAGGTGGCCGCCGGGTGCGAGCGTGCGGTGGAACTCGGCGAACACCGCCGGCAGCCACTGCGGGGGCGTGTGGTGGGTGGAGTACCAGGCCAGGATGCCGCCGAGGTTGCCGTCCTGCGTCTCCAGCGCGGTCATCGAGCCCTCGGTGAACCGCAGTTCCGGGTAGGCGCGTCTGGCCAGTGCGACCATCTTCGGCGACAGGTCGACGCCGAAGGCGGGCACCCCCAGCCCGGCCAGGTGCGCCGTCACACGGCCGGGGCCGCACCCCAGGTCCGCGACCGGCCCCAGGCCGGCGGTCCGCACGAGTTCGGCGAACCCGGCCAGCATCGCGCGGGACAGCGGGTCCATCGCGGCCGGCGGAGGCACACGTTGGACGTAATCGGCGGCGACCGTGTCGTAGGAGGCGCGGACGGCGGTCAGGTAGGAGAGTTCAGCCACGCGGGCGACCCTAGAGCAGGCAACTGACAGGCCGTGCCACGCCCTTCGTCCGACCTGCGCAACACCCACCACTGTCGCCCCCCCAGCCGCCACCCCACCCCGGTGACCGTTCCCGGCCACGGCACGGTGGTCACCCCTAGCGGCCGCCGTCATGCCCCCTCCGGAAATCCCGGCGCCACGGCATCCCGCCCGCTGAGAAGCTGCGCGTGACACACCAGAGCCGCCCGCTGCCACCGGCACCGGCGGCAACGGGGCCGCGGCGCGCACCCGCGCACCCGGTTCGAGGGCCGTCTCGCCCCCCGCCCACTCAACGCCCCGGCAGCCAGGATCAGCAGCCGAGCAGACGCACCCCTGTGCCGCATCACCGAACGGTCCCGGACCCGCAGGCACGGCAGGCGCGGCAGGCGCGGCGCCGGCGGCGGCCCGGGACTCCCGGCCGGGGCGAAGGTCCCGCCCCAGCCGGGCAGTTGCTCCCTATCTGTGCCTTTTCAAGGCGCTGTCACATGTCTGTGATGTTGTGTGCGGAATGCCTTGATGTGTGCCGCCTAGCTTCATGAGTACGCGGTCCCCACGACGCGTTCGACTCAGCCAACCCGCTCGACCTGCTCGACTCGTTCGACTTGTCCGACTCATGGAAAGGGGCCGGCGCATGCAGACCTCTCGTATTCTCCGCACGTCTGTGGCATCCGCCGTTCTCGGCCTCGGCGCCGTGACCGCCGTCGCCGCCACCGCCGAAGCCGCTCCGGCCTCCACCGGGCCCGCGGCCACCGCCACCGCCACTGCCTCCGCCGCCCAGCACACTGCCGCGGCGGGCCGTACCCAGACCCTGCCGCTCAGCGACGGCAGCACCGCGCACGTCACCCAGCTGCCCAACGGCAGCTACCAGGCCTGGATCACGCACAAGGGTGTGCGGATCGCGGCGCTGGACTTGGCGCACAAGACCCAGCGCGTGCACGGCTACACATACGTACTCAACCAGGCGAACGGCTTCGTCGGCGTGGTGCACCCCGGCGGCTGGCACAGCGAGCAGAACGTGCCCCAGCACCCGGCGAAGAAGCACACGCACCACAAGCACAACGACCACAAGAACAAGCACCACAAGAACAAGCACCACCAGAAGAAGCACCACACGAACCAGACCGGCAAGACCCGTGACATACGGCTCGCGGACGGCGCCACCGCCCACGTCACCAAGCTGCCCAACGGCACCTACCAGGCCTGGATCACCCGGCACGGCGTGCGTATCGCCGCCCTGGACGCCGGTCACAGCACGGCCCGCGCCCACGGCCACCACTACACGCTGAACGCCCACACCGGAGCCGTCCACCTGCGCTGACACTCCCGCAGCCCCCCCCGCCCCACCCCCGGCCCCGGCCCCTGCCCCCTTGCTCTGTGCGGCCGCAGGGGGCAGGGGTGAGGCGGTGGCAGGCCGGACATGGATCCCGAGCCGGGCCGTTCGCGGGAGAGGATGCGCAGACACCCGTGCGCTGCGGCCGGCCCACGGCACACGCACCACCCGGTCCACGTGCATCGACCGCGCAGCGCTCGACCCGCTCGTTGCGCGCTCGCCTCGCCGGGCGACTCGCTTAACGCCGCCTGGGAGTAGAGAACAGGGGAAACGGCGCCGCGACTGCGGGGTGCCACCGCTCCCACAGCCTGGGTGTCCTGCCGGCCGGGATCCCGCCCTCCCCTCTACGGCTGCCGGGGATGGGGAAGCCGGCCGGGACGGCGTTCCGCGGCTCCACCCAGGAGACTCCGACTGGCCCCATTCCGCGGATTCTTGGTGCAGATCAGGTGACTTGAGAGGGCCCCGGAGGGCAGAGCCCTGTGGGACACAGGATGGATGCTGCCGGCGGATATGCGGGGCGAGTTCGGCCGGCCTGGGAGGAGCAGCACAGCCGAGGGGGCTGCGCCGGCAGACTGGGGCGGACCGACCGGGGGAGGGGGGCATGTGGAGGTCATGGAGCGCGAACTGACCGATCCCTGGGAGGGTGTTCTGGTCGCTCCCGCCTGCGGCAGTGGTATCGGCGTTGTGGTGCTGGCGGGTTCCAGCGGGCGTATCGAACGGGAGAGAGCGCGCCTCCTCGCCCGGCAGGGCCTGACGGCCTTGTCGATCCGCTGGTTCGGCGGGCCGGGCCAGTCCCCGGGAATCTGCGAGATCCCCCTGGAGACCTTCACCGACGCCGTCGGCTTCCTCCGGGCGCACGGGGCAGCACGCATCGGCATCCTGGGCAGCTCCAAGGGGGCCGAGGCGGCTCTGCTCACGGCCGTGCACGATCCGCGCGTGGACGCGGTCATCGCGCTGTCGCCCACGTCGCGCGTCTGGTGCAACGTCGGACCGGGGCGCGACGGAGCGCAGCGCCCCTACCGGTCGTCCTGGACCTGGCGGGAACAGGCGCTGCCGTTCGTCCCGCTGGATGATTCCTGGACTCCCGCAGGGCCGGGCAGCGGGCCGGCCGCCATCCGCGGGTGGTACGAGCGCAGCGAGCTGACGTTCGCTCACCTGCTTCCTCCGGCGGAGATCGCCGTGGACCAGGCCCGGGCCGATCTCCTGCTGGTCGCGGGCGGAGACGACGCGATGTGGCCGTCCCTTCCCTTCGCCGAACAACTGGCCGCGCGCCGGCGCTCGGATGGGACCACCGTGCGTGTGATCGCCCGCCACGATGCCGGCCATCGCCCGCGGCTTCCTGGTGAGAGTGCCGCGCCGGCATCCCCGCAGTACCTGTACGGAGGTACGCCCGAAGCCGACGCGGCCTTGGGAGCGGCCGCCTGGCCCCACATCCTCAACTCACTCCGCGGCGGGGACTGACCCCAGGTCCATCGCGTCCACTTCATCCCGTTGTGCTTGTTCGCTTTGGTGCACGCCACTGGGGGCGCTGGAGGGCCGGCACGCAGCCGGCGGTGCAGCGATCGGCGGCCGGCATCGCCGTGCGAAGGCAGATGGGGCGCCCACCGTTTTTGGTGGACACCCCATGCCGGTGCTCGCGGGGGCTAGGGCCTGTCGTTTGGATCAGGCCGGGCTCGCGGGCCCTGGCACGCACGCTCGCGGCGTTGTCGTCGGTCGACGACGCTCCGCGTCGCCTCCCTCCTCCGCCTTGCGACCGCACGCTTCCCCAAGCTCTCGGCTTCGCTCGAGCAGGGGAGGCCCCATTACCCCGCTCCCTGATCCGGCCTGATCCAAACGACAGGCCCTAGCTGTGCTGTCTCGGCACGTTGGTGACGCCGGCGCGGTCTTGCATGGGTGAGGGCCGTCTGGTTTCGGTGGGGATTGCGACATCTACCGCCGAGTCCAGGAGGCCCTCATGTGCCACCGTAACGCGCCGCTGACCCCAACGGGCAGGCTGCGTCTGGCCGTGTGCATCGTCGAGGACGGTTGGCCGCTGCGCCGCGCCGCCGAGCGTTTCCAGGTCAGCCACACCACCGCCCAACGCTGGGCAGGCCGCTACCGAAAGTCGGGCTGGGCCGGCATGTACGACCGCTCCAGCCGCCCGCTCCACCAACGCCACAAGACCCCGGCCCCCGTCGAGGACGAGGTGGTCCGGCTGCGCCAGGAACACCGGATCGGGCCGCAGCGGATCGCGGTGCGCACGGGGATCGCCGCCTCGACCGTCCACCGCATCCTGCAGGCCCACCGGCTGCCGCCGCTGTCCTGCACGGACCGGGCCACCGGACGGCCCGTGCGCCGCTACGAACGCGCCCGGCCCGGCGAACTCGTCCACGTCGACGTCAAGAAGCTGGGCCGCATCCCCGACGGCGGCGGACACCGGACGCTGGGCCGGGCCGCGGGCCGCAAGAACCGGCAAGCGGCCGGAGTGGCCTACCTGCACACGGCGTTGGACGACCACTCCCGCCTCGCCTACACCGAGGACCTGCCCGACGAGAAGGCCGCCACCTGCGCCGGCTTCCTCGAGCGGGCCACCGCCTGGTTCGCCACCCGCGGCATCCCGGTCGAGCGGGTGCTGACCGACAACGCCTGGGCCTACACCAAGAACACCTGGGAACAGACCTGCCGCCGGCTGGGCATCAGCCCCCGCTGGACCAGGCCCTGGCGGCCGCAGACCAACGGCAAGGTCGAACGCTTCCACCGCACCCTGCTCGAGGAATGGGCCTACCAGCGGCCCTACACCTCGGACGCCGAACGCCGGGCAGCGTTTGACGACTGGCTCGACTGGTACAACTACCACCGACCCCACACCGGAATCGACGGCCACACACCAGCCAGCCGCGTCACCAACGTGTCAGAACAGCACACCTAGCCGCGCACGATGTTCTCGGCCTGCGGGCCCTTCTGGCCCTGGGTGACGTCGAAGCTGACCTTTTCGCCCTCGGCGAGCTCGCGGTAGCCGTTGCCGGAGATGTTGGAGTAGTGGGCAAACACGTCGGGGCCCCCGCCGTCCTGCTCGATGAAGCCGAAGCCCTTCTCGCTGTTGAACCACTTCACGGTGCCGCTGGCCATACGTCAGTCCTTCACATCACTCGAGTCGCTCCGTGGCGGACCGGCCCGGTTTCCACGAGCGCTCCCGGACGGGGGCACTCGGGAGTCATCCTGCCCCAGACACGTCGACGCCGGCCAGGACTTCGGGCGTCGACGGCCATGCAGGAACGGACCGCAACGCCGGTCAGCGACACCGCGGGCGCAATGTCCTGGCCGTCGGTGAGGACGTGGTGCTTGCTGCACCCGCGACGCACGGCAGGAAGGCAGGCAGGAATGGGCGGTCGGATGGAGTGCGGAGCCGGGCGAGGGGAGGCGCCGGGAGGCTCCGCGCTGCGCGTCGGCGGAGCCTCGCTGCGCTCGCTGAACGGCCCGCGGTGGCATGCGAGCCCGTCTTCACGAGGCCTTGCCGGCTCCGGCGTGGGCGCCTCGCCGAACACCGCGTTGGACATAGAGGCGGTATGCACCTGCCGTGCGGGGCACGGTCACGCATCCCGATGAAGAAACCGCACAGCCGGCGGCCCGATCGCGCTGCCCCGGGGTGTGGATCGCTCCCTACAAGCAGACTGACCGGACAGCCATGCGGTTGCGGCCTCCAGCACCCGGTCCCGCTTGCCGGCACGGCCGAGGCTGTCCACGACAACGGCGTCCGGCGGAATCGGGCCGTCGTACGTGCGGCCGGTGCGGTCGGCGTCCTTGTCCTCGGTCAGATTCAGGACGGCCCCGTCGGGCAGCCGGTGCGCCTTGTTCCCGGTGGGGACGCCCAACGTGTTCTGCCCGAACGAGCGCGTATCAGGACGCCCGCGGAAAGCCACCGCCACCGCCTCCCCGGCGCTGGCGGTGAAGCGGCCGTGGAGCACGGCAACCGGTACTGCCCCAACGCCCACGGGAGCGGCCGGCCCCCACCCCACCGGCTCCCCGTCAAGGAGCGGGCGCCCCTTGTCGATGGACCACACGGACTTCTCGCCCTCGGCGTCGACGAACGCACCTACGTCACCGTCGCCGAGGACCGTCCCCACGCTCGCGAGCATCGGCCACATGTTTCCCCCGCGGTTCCGGCGTAGATCGATCACCCAGCCGCAGGCCTTCGGCCGATTGGCTCTGGCTACGGCAGCCCGGCCTTCGCGCACGTACTGCTGAGAAACCCCGCGGGATCCGTGCACCCCCGGAAGCGACAGATGTCCGACCCGGCCACGCAGCGCCCGCCCTTTTACGGGCAGCCGGTCCGCCGCCCCGCTCTCCTGCTCCCTGGTGGCCTTCGCGCCGAAGAACTCTTCGGCCGCCTTGGGGACATAGAAGTGGCTGTGCCCGTCGGCCAGAGCGTTGACGGCCGACTCGATCGCCGGATACGTGTCGACCGGACGCTGTGCGCTGCCGGCCTGCCGGTACGCGGCCCGCCGCACCTTCGCCCAGTCGACGTCATGCCGATTCAGAGCGTTGTCTTCCATGATGCCCAACGCCTGGGAGAGGTAGGACCGGGCCCCGGCGGACATCTCCGCGCCGGGCGAGGGCGATTCCGGGCCCGTGCACCCACCAGCGGCAACAGCAATGCACACCAGGCCTGCGAGCCTGCGACTCAGCAAACGTCCGAAGCCCATCTGCCCCCCCCCTGGAGCGCGCCTGATCCCGTGCTGATCTTAACGCCGCAAGATCGGCGCGTTCTGGCTTTCCACTTCGCAAGAACGGCTGACGTACGGGAGAGCGGCATGCTCGCCCTCACCCGCGAGGAACAGGTCAACTCCGCCCGCCCGGCTGCCGGTCCGCTCTTCGAGTCGGCGGCCGAGGAATCCGGCCCCGGATCATCGCGTGCTTCCTGACCGGTGCGGACGCTCAGACAGCGGCGCAACGCGTTCGCGCACCGTCTGACCGACGACGCCGATCCCTCTGGCTCTGCCCCGCCCGCACCGGCCTTTGGCGCGGAGGCGGCCCAGGCAGCCCTGGGCCGAGTCGGTGCGCTGGCCGAGATGCCGGAAGCAGTACGCGCGCGGCACCTCCGCTCCACCGGCTGATGCGGCACCTGCTCGTCGCGAACTCTGCTTCCCGGCGGATGCTGAGACCGCCGCCGGCGGCGATCGCCCCAGCCCGCCACGATCCCCTTGTACAACGACGCCGCTGTCTGTTTGTAAGCCGGCCGCAGGCGGGGAGGATGAGCGGGCACACCACAACAGCGAGCGCGAACCCGGGGGAAACCAGTGCAGTTGGACGTCTGCGTCGCCGGGCCGCAGCCGGAGGACGACCTGCGGTCGCTGCACGACTGGCTGCGCCGCGAGCCCGCGGTCCGCGAAACGGCCCGTCTCGGCCTGCGTGATGCACCCGCCGCATCCGGCACCATGGGCTCCGCCCTGGACGTGCTGGAACTGGTCACGGGCAACGGGTGGAGCGCCGCCGCCTTCATCATGCCGGTCGTCACCTGGCGCAGCACCCGGCCCCGCCGCCCCCGCGTCACGGTGTGCCGCCAGAGCACATCCAGCCAGTCCTCTGGCCCTGCTGCTCTCGTCGGGGTGATCCGGCAGCGGGTTCCTTTCTTCCCGGTCTGCCGCGAGCAGGCCGTCCTGTGCCTGGACTCGTCCAGGGGGCTGGTTGCACCACGTCACCGCTCCGTGGCGCACGCGCTCCTGGCGGGCGAGGCCAGTTGAAGTCCGCCGGGAGGCGGCGTGACGGCAGATCTCGTGCACGTGCCCCTCTGGGGCGAGGGGCCCGGATGCAGGGCAGGGGAGGGGGTGAGCGATCATGCATCAATATAGGACCGTCTCAATATCGCGGACCATCAATAATTTGCACTCCGTCACTAAATTTGGCATGATGGGGTTGTGTCTGATGCGGGTGATGAACGTGAACTGGTCGCGGCGATGGCCGAATTGCAGGCCGCCGAAGAGCGGGTTGCCGAAGCGTTGCGCGTATTCCTGGCCCGGGACCCGGTGACGGGGCGTCCGGTGCACGGACGGATCGGGCGTGCCGCGCAGCTGACAGGCTGGGGAGAGCAGCGGGTCAAAGAAACGGCCACCCCCGCCCTCGCGGAACGGCGCAGGGCCAAGCGGGACAGCAGGGGCACGGAGGACCGGCGATGAGCGACTTCGACGCAATCGACTCCCTGCTCGCCTCCCTCACCCCGGAGGCCGAACTGCCCGAAGCGGCCGTGCGCCGTGACCTGCGCGAGCAAGCAGGCCTGTCGAAGGCACAGGTGGCCCGGACGCTGGGGGTGGGCCCGTCCACCGTCGCCGGCTGGGAGGCCGGCCGCGACCCCGCGGGACAGACCCGCACGAGGTACGCCTACCTCCTGGACGGCCTCGCCGCGAAGCTCGCCCCGGCCACCGGACCCGAAGCCGACGGTGCACAGCCGCCCGCCACCCCGGAAACGGCCACGCCGCCACCGGAGACAGCCGGAGCCGCCGACGGAGACGACGTCGAAACCCTGACCGCGCCCGAGCCCTGCGTCCTGTGCGGCAGCCCGGCAACACAGCGGGTGGCCGGCTTCCCACAGCACCTGGACCCAGCCGACTGCCACACCACAGCGCCCACACAGACCGCCCCCACCACATCGCAGCCCACCGCCACGCCGCCTCCCACCCGACCCGACCGCACACCCCCACACGCACCGCACCACGACCGCCGCAGCACCAAGCCGCCACCCCGGCGCGCCTTCCCGCCCGCAGACGACGCGAGCAGCCTCATCGCCTCCTCAGTACAGGCAGCACTGACCGCCCACGCCGGCGACGTCGAAGCAGCCACCGCAGCGCTGCTGAAGAAGGCGATCCCGGACGCCATGGCCCTGCTGGACGAAACCCGCAAGGGCGGCCGCTACGACGTCATCGCCCACCCCTGGCTGCCGGACATCCTCAAGAAGAAGTCCAAACACGACGCCGACCACATCTGGGAAGCCCGACCCAAATGGACGAGGCCCCAACTGCCACCCGGCACCCACGAGGTCACCGCCCTCGACATCAACGGCGCCTACCTGTCCGCCCTCAAAACCCACCTGCCCATCGGCCAGCTCGAACACTCCACCGACGGCCGCCACGACCGCCGCAGAGCCGGCGTCCACCTCATCACCCCACCGCACTGGAACCACGAGAACGTACTGCCCAACCCGCTCGGCCAGCGCGACGAACCCGGACCCCTGTGGGTCACCGAACCCACCCTGCGCCTCCTGCTGCGCCTGTCCGACCCCAAACACGCCCTGTGCGAGCCCCCCCAGATCCACGAGTCCTACACCTCGGGGGCCACCGAGGGCCTGCTGGAGAAGTTCCGCATCGCCCTCAAGGACGCCCGCGACACCGCCATCGCCCAGCAGGACCAGGTCACCCTGGAGTACGTGAAGGCCATGTACTCCAAATTCGTCTCGACCATGGGAACCTCGACCTACAACCGGGAACTGAACCGCCCCGACTGGATGCACCTCATCCGCAGCCAGGCCTTCGCCAACCTCTGGATGAAAACCCTCAAGGCCCACGAAGAAGGCCTCACCGTGGTCCGCGCGATGGGCACCGACGAACTCCACGTCATCGGCGACTGGCGGCGTGTCTTTCCCGAAGGGCGCGGCGTCACCGAGGTCAAAATCAAGGACACCTACACGGCGGGCGCGCCGCACGACGACGCGCTACAGGCGGGGGAGGATGACTAGATGCCCGACAGGAACCGGGAGTTCGGCAAGTTCGGCGCCCAGGGAATCAAGGGCTACCAGGCCGCGGCCCGCCAGCTCGACCAGCTCGCCGGCTTCATCGCCACCCCCATCACCCAGCGCCGCGGCATGCTCGCCCGCCTGCACTACCTCACCCGCACCCCACACGCGAAGGCCGCCGCCCGCACGGCCGGCCTGACCGTCTCCGAGCGCACCCTGAAACGCTGGGCGAGCGGCACGGCCGCACCATCGAAGAAGAGTCTCGCGCAGCTGGAGGCCGCCTACCTCCAGGTGCGCCGCCACAACGTCGCCCGCCACCTGCAGCAACGCCTCAACCGGCAAGGCCGCGGCACCCGCGTCGAGTTCCACCCCCTCAACCAGTCCCAGGTGAGCCGCCCCCTGCAGCGGGAGGTCTCCTTCCGCACCCTCAACGTCCGCCACTGGGACCGGATGGTGACCGCATGGGCGGCCGGCGACAAGGGAGCCATGGACACGGCCTGGTTCGACGACATCACCGCCGACCTCGGCTCCGACTACGGCGCCTACGAATACGTCATGAACATCGGCTTCGCCGCATGAGGGGCTGACGTAAGGGGCTCGGTAGCGCGGGCAAAACTCAGGCCAGATGGCCTCCAGTTGGCCAGGCTGATGAGACGCCACACGTCAGCGGCGTCTCTCGTCCGATTGCCGCCTGGGCCGAGCCACTCCTGTGCTCGCATCCTCCGGCAGCTCCCAGACGTCCGGACCCGCTGCGCCTGTCAGACGGACCGGAACACCTCGCCAGGCTCCGTAAGAGCGGCGTGCTCGCCCCCCGGATCAGGCTCGGGGCCTGACCGACCTGCGCATCTCAACTCCCCACCCGCATCGCGGCTGAGGAGCCTCGTCACGGGTGACCCATGCCCGGCAGCACTCCGTTTCAGGAAGGCACTTCCTTCTCCCGGGCGTCGGGGGCCGAGACGTCGGACTGATCAATGCGGCGGGGTGGCGGCACTCCTTGAACTTCATCCCCCCCCGCTGCGCCCGCCTTGTTGGATAACGAACACGTGCACACCACCACGGATGAGGCCGGCGCGGCCGGCGAGGTGACGCCGGAGCAGCTGCAATAAGGGGTGACTTCACTACTGACAGGCGATGTGCGCCGCAGCGAGATGACCGTAGGCGCTTGCGCGCACGGCTGCCCGATGTCGCTGAGTGGTTCGCCGATGAAGTGCCGACGGATTGGTAGCCGCAGGTAGCGATGCGCCCCGCCCAGTCCTCCCTCGCCGAGCCAACTTCCCCCGCGTCCGGGCATCACCAGGCCCGCACGCTGTGCACGCAGCCGCCCGAACGCCCCTACGGGACCAGGCGGGCACCGCAGCACCCCAGCCTTCCCCACGCCTCCAGCCCCCCGACCGCGCGCCTGCTGCCACCCCACACGACCGTCCACCACCCCACCAGTGACAACAAGCCCGCCCAAGTGGCACCTATCGTGCTTCGCCTCAGCAATCCTCAACGCGACAACAAGCTGTACGCCCCTACCAGCGCATGCCCAACTCGTCGAGTTCGGTCCGTCGTTGCTCGGTGAGCGTGTCCGCCCGGCGTCGGGTGTTTGACACCCACTGGCCCAACGCGACGGGGACGGTACCTTCCGGGGTGGTTTCCCGGCCCGTGGCGGCGGGCCCAGCCTCGTCGACGGGTACTTCCTCAACATGCTTGCGGGGCACGTTCAGGTGCCCTTCGCGGGATCGGTACTGGCGGGCGGCGGCGAGGTTGAGCCTCCACTTGTGGTCCTGCGTACGCCGTACGGGCAGCTCACCCTCACCTATGGGCTCGAGTCCGAGGACGTGTCCCAACAGCCAGACTTGCGCGGTCGACAGCTGGTCCCAGCCGTCCCGCTGCGCTGTGACCCACCGGCCGAGGTCTTCGCCCTGGACGACCACCTCACCCGCCACCATCGGCACCGCCCCACCGTCCCGGAGGCGGGCCTGGACCAACCTAAAACACCGCTGCCAGCCCACATCCCACACCGGGCACCAGCCGCCATCGATCTCCTCCAACGCCTCCCGCCGCGACGGTGACAGCGCGCCGGCCGCTGAGCCGACAGACTCACTCGCCTCGCGCCGCGCCTCGAACTGATCGGCCAGTTTCGCGGCAGCACGTTGGTTCTTGGCCCAGCTCCCGACCGGATACCCGTTCCACACCGCCCCCACCGGCGGCAGAAAATGCCCATGCACGCGCGCCCATTCCCGCGCCGCCGCCAGACCTTCCTCAAACGCGAGGTCCTGGTGCGACCACACCATCCCCAACGCATCGAGCTCCGCGACCCGCTCGCCCTCCAGCCGCCCGGCCCTACGGGTCTTGCGCTGCGTGGCCAACCACGTCCCCAACGCAAACCCCGCCGGCGACCACTGCCCAGGCGTGACGTAGTCGTACGGCACCCTCAGCTGCGCCGAGCCGGTCTCCTGCACATACCGGGCCGCAGCCTCCACCCCACGCCGCCAGTACGCACCCTCCGGCTCCAACACCCGCAGCCTGACAAACCGGGCCAGCAATGCCGGATCACGCGGACTGGAGAACTTCAGCAGCTCCCGCGCCCCCGCGCTCACCAAATCCACCGGCCCACCGCCGTCCCGGCCCCCGACGCCGTCCCCGAATCCATCCGCACTCTCGCCGGTATCGACGGCACCGGCTTCCTCACCGGTCCAACTGCCACTGCGCGGGCGGGAGTCGGCGAGCGCCTCGATCGTGTCCGCGTCGTGCGCGCGGAGCGCTTCAAGGATCTTGGCCAGGCCGCCGTACGTCTCAGACGTCAGCATGTCCTCGGGATCCTCGTCCTCTTCGAGGAATACCGGAACAATGAGAGAGGCGATCTTCCCCTGCCCCGGCTGCATGCGAAGGGCCCGGCCGACCATTTGCACGATATCGACCATCGAACCGCGCACATCACCGAACGCAATCGCATCCGCGACCGTGTCGACCCCCTCACCCAGCACCTTGACCGAGCTCAGTACCCGCAACGCCGCAGGCAACAGCTCCCGCCCAACACCAGCACACACACCGCCCCCCACCCCGGACACCGGGTGCTCAATGACACCGGAGGCGAACTCCTCGAGCACAGCCTGCCGACGGGCAGGCGCATGCCCGCCGTGCAGCCAGGAAGCCCACACCCGCTTCGGATCCGGATACGTCCGCGGATCCGCCTCCCACAACCGGGCCGCAACCCCCACGACCCCTTCAGCCATGGCCTCGGCCTCCACCACCCGGGAATGAAACGTCAGCAGCTTGCGCACCCTCTCCCGCGCGGCCGCCGTCAACACCCCCGCCTGCAGCGCAGCCAGCCGCCCACCCCGCACCCCATCCACCCCTGAGCCCAGCTGCGCCCGCCTGCCGTACTCCGGATCACGGATATCCACACACACCACCTGATACGGCGCCACCAGACCCCGCCCGATCGCCTCGGACAACGTGAGCCTGTACGCGACCGGCCCGAAAACGGGGGAGTCCTCACTCATACTCGCCACCAACCGCAGCCCCTCACCACCCCCACGCCCCTCAGCCGCCTCCCACATCCGCGGCGTCGCCGTCATATACAAACGCCGCCCAGCAGGCACCCTCTGCTGATCGTGCACCGCCGCCCACGGCTTCAGCCCGTCCCCACTGGTGCGGTGCGCCTCATCGACCACCACCAGGTCCCACGCCGCAAGACCGGCCGCATGCGCCCGCTCAAGAACGCCCACAGAGGCGTACGTGCCGAACACCGTCACCATGTCCAAGCCCCGCGTCCACGCGACGAGGTCACCCACGTCCGTGGTGCAGGGAACCCCCTGAGACTCCGACGCAGGCAGCGAACACGCCCCGATCATCGCTCCGGACCGGCCGCCGTCACGCCGCCAGGCCGCCGCGGTCTGCACGAGCAGACTCAGCGTCGGCACCAGCACCAACACCCGCCGCGCGCCCAGCTTCCGGGCAGTGGCGGCGGCGATGAGGGTCTTGCCGGAGCCGGTGGCGGCGATGCACTGGCACCGCAACCCTTCGGCCGGCAGGAGCCCGTCCGCGGGCGTCCCAAGAGCCCGCAGGACCGAGTCGACCGCCTCGACTTGATGCGGCCGCAGTACCTGCCCTGTCGGCACTCTTCTCTCCTATTGCGAGTTTCTCTGATAAACGCGGGCGCCGGTCAGCTGAAATAGTCGGGGAGCGACAGAACAAAATTCACTCGCCGAACCCCAGGTCCACTCATGGCTCTCCTTCATTGCCCCTTCCGAGCAAGGAGGGATGCGTCATGAGATCCGAACCTACCAGGGCCATTATTTTGACACACATACGCCTCCCTCGAGTTTGGCCGAAGTGATCGGGCTGGCACGGTCAGAGACTCGATCCGTCATTATCGATTCGGAGGCTGCACTCCCAGGGGGGGGAGGAGGGGATCGGATGGACCCAGACCTGACACACCATCAAGCTCCACCGAACACACCCCCGTTCGCAGCCAGCCCAAGGACAACGCGGAGCGTTGGCCGCCAGGCCGGATCGCGGAGCGATCCGAGCCGCCGGAGCCGCGAAGCGGCCCGGTTGGCGCCAC